>NZ_JQLO01000001.1:2607500-2619222 GCF_000744255.1 Carnobacterium divergens DSM 20623
AGTAGCGGCGAGCGAAACGGGAAGAGCCCAAACCAAAGAGCTTGCTCTTTGGGGTTGTAGGACACGACATTAAGAGTCATAAATGAATTTTGTAGAAGAAGCGACTTGGAAAGGTCCGCCGAAGAGGGTAAAAGCCCCGTATTTGAAACAAAGTTCACTCTGTTGTGTATCCTGAGTACGGCGGAACACGAGAAATTCCGTCGGAATCCGCGGGGACCATCCCGCAAGGCTAAATACTCCCTAGTGACCGATAGTGAACCAGTACCGTGAGGGAAAGGTGAAAAGAACCCCGGAAGGGGAGTGAAAGAGTACCTGAAACCGTGTGCTTACAAATAGTTAGAGCCCGTTAATGGGTGATAGCGTGCCTTTTGTAGAATGAACCGGCGAGTTACGATTACATGCGAGGTTAAGTTGATAAGACGGAGCCGCAGCGAAAGCGAGTCTGAATAGGGCGAATGAGTATGTGGTCGTAGACCCGAAACCAAGTGACCTACCCATGTCCAGGTTGAAGGTGCGGTAATACGCACTGGAGGACCGAACCCACGTATGTTGAAAAATGCGGGGATGAGGTGTGGGTAGCGGAGAAATTCCAATCGAACTTGGAGATAGCTGGTTCTCTCCGAAATAGCTTTAGGGCTAGCCTCGGAATTAAGAATCATGGAGGTAGAGCCACTGTTTGGACTAGGGGCCCTTCTAGGGTTACCGAATTCAGATAAACTCCGAATGCCATTGATTTATATCCGGGAGTCAGACTGCGAGTGATAAGATCCGTAGTCGAAAGGGAAACAGCCCAGACCACCAGCTAAGGTCCCAAAGTTACTGTTAAGTGGAAAAGGATGTGGGGTTGCTTAGACAACTAGGATGTTGGCTCAGAAGCAGCCATCATTTAAAGAGTGCGTAATAGCTCACTAGTCGAGTGACCCTGCGCCGAAAATTTACCGGGGCTAAACAGTACACCGAAGCTGTGGATAGAACCTTAGGGTTCTATGGTAGGAGAGCGTTCTAAGGGCGTTGAAGCTAGATCGTGAGGACTAGTGGAGCGCTTAGAAGTGAGAATGCCGGTATGAGTAGCGAAAGACGGGTGAGAATCCCGTCCACCGTATGACTAAGGTTTCCTGGGGAAGGCTCGTCCTCCCAGGGTTAGTCGGGACCTAAGCCGAGGCCGATAGGCGTAGGCGATGGACAACAGGTTGATATTCCTGTACCAGTTTGTTTTGTTTGAACAATGGAGGGACGCAGTAGGCTAAGGAATGCGCGCTGTTGGATATGCGCGTCTAAGCAATAAGTCTTGAAGTGAGTTAAATGCTTGCTACTATAAGGACAAGTTGTGATGGGGAGGGAACTAATAGTACCGAAGTTCCTGATGTCACACTGCCAAGAAAAGCTTCTAGTTAGAAACAATCTGCCCGTACCGCAAACCGACACAGGTAGTCGAGGAGAGTATCCTAAGGTGTGCGAGAGAACTCTCGTTAAGGAACTCGGCAAAATGACCCCGTAACTTCGGGAGAAGGGGTGCTGACCAATTGGTCAGCCGCAGTGAATAGGCCCAGGCGACTGTTTATCAAAAACACAGGTCTCTGCAAAATCGTAAGATGACGTATAGGGGCTGACGCCTGCCCGGTGCTGGAAGGTTAAGAGGATGGGTTAGCTTCGGCGAAGCTCAGAATTGAAGCCCCAGTAAACGGCGGCCGTAACTATAACGGTCCTAAGGTAGCGAAATTCCTTGTCGGGTAAGTTCCGACCCGCACGAAAGGCGTAACGATCTGGGCACTGTCTCAACGAGAGACTCGGTGAAATTATAGTACCTGTGAAGATGCAGGTTACCCGCGACAGGACGGAAAGACCCCATGGAGCTTTACTGCAGTTTGATATTGAGTGTTTGTACAGCTTGTACAGGATAGGTAGGAGCCATAGAAGCCGGGACGCCAGTCTCGGTGGAGGCATTGGTGGGATACTACCCTTGCTGTATGACCACTCTAACCCTCACCACTAATCGTGGTGGGAGACAGTGTCAGACGGGCAGTTTGACTGGGGCGGTCGCCTCCTAAAGAGTAACGGAGGCGCCCAAAGGTTCCCTCAGAATGGTTGGAAATCATTCGTAGAGTGTAAAGGCAGAAGGGAGCTTGACTGCGAGACCTACAAGTCGAGCAGGGACGAAAGTCGGGCTTAGTGATCCGGTGGTTCCGCATGGAAGGGCCATCGCTCAACGGATAAAAGCTACCCTGGGGATAACAGGCTTATCTCCCCCAAGAGTCCACATCGACGGGGAGGTTTGGCACCTCGATGTCGGCTCATCGCATCCTGGGGCTGTAGTCGGTCCCAAGGGTTGGGCTGTTCGCCCATTAAAGCGGTACGCGAGCTGGGTTCAGAACGTCGTGAGACAGTTCGGTCCCTATCCGTCGCGGGCGTAGGAAATTTGAGAGGAGCTGTCCTTAGTACGAGAGGACCGGGATGGACACACCGCTGGTGTACCAGTTGTTCTGCCAAGAGCATCGCTGGGTAGCTATGTGTGGAAGGGATAAACGCTGAAAGCATCTAAGCGTGAAGCCCCCCTCGAGATGAGATTTCCCATTGCTTCGGCAAGTAAGACCCCTGAGAGATGATCAGGTAGATAGGTTGGAAGTGGAAGTACAGCGATGTATGGAGCGGACCAATACTAATCGGTCGAGGACTTAACCAAATAAATGGTGGAACACATGAATCAAAAAGTAAATTGTGCTTACAATATCCAGTTTTGAGAGAACGAAGTTGTCTCAACTAAATAAGAAGTGTGGTGGCGACAGCGAGAAGGATACACCTGTTCCCATGCCGAACACAGAAGTTAAGCTTCTCAGCGCCGATAGTAGTTAGGGGTTTCCCCTTGTGAGGGTAGGACGTTGCCACGCAGATTATTTATTTTAAATTTCATATGGAGGTTTAGCTCAGCTGGGAGAGCATCTGCCTTACAAGCAGAGGGTCAGCGGTTCGATCCCGTTAACCTCCACCATGAGTCATTAGCTCAGTTGGTAGAGCATCTGACTTTTAATCAGAGGGTCGTAGGTTCGAATCCTACATGACTCATAACTAAGCATTTCAAATGTGTAGTTATGCCATACTTTTGCGGGTGTGGCGGAATTGGCAGACGCACTAGATTTAGGATCTAGCGCCTAACGGCGTGGGGGTTCAAGTCCCTTCACCCGCACCATTTATTTTATATAGCCGGCTTAGCTCAGTTGGTAGAGCATCTGATTTGTAATCAGAGGGTCGAGGGTTCAACTCCTTTAGCCGGCACCATTTTGCGGAAATAGCTCAGTGGTAGAGCACCACCTTGCCAAGGTGGGGGTCGCGGGTTCGAACCCCGTTTTCCGCTTGTTAGACTAATAATAAGATTGCCCAGATTGAAAAATCTGATCCACATTCCATGCCGGGGTGGCGGAACTGGCAGACGCACAGGACTTAAAATCCTGCGGTGAGTGATCACCGTGCCGGTTCGATTCCGGCCCTCGGCACCATTTGCACCCATAGCTCAACTGGATAGAGTACCTGACTACGAATCAGGCGGTTAGAGGTTCGACCCCTCTTGGGTGCATTCTTTAGAAATAAAGATCATATCTTCGAGTTCAAAACGGGAAGTAGCTCAGCTTGGTAGAGCACTTGGTTTGGGACCAAGGGGTCGCAGGTTCGAATCCTGTCTTCCCGATAATGAAGACAAAGTTAAGATGAGTTATCCTAGATATGGATAACTCATCTTTTTTATTTTACATAAACTGAATTTTTTTATTGAAATAAGTAGACTTGCTTTTCAAATGAACATTTTTCTCGTATAATTAAAGTCAGTATTAGTCAAAATCTATTAAACCGTTTAAGAAGGAGGAGACTTATGCAAAATCAAAATATGTCAGATATCATTGAAGCCTATTTGAAACAAGTTTTAGGTGTTCATGAACAAATTGAAATTAGACGTAGTGAAATGGCTAATCAATTTAATTGTGTACCTTCTCAAATTAACTATGTTATCAATACTCGTTTTACTGTTCAACAAGGTTATTTAGTTGAAAGTAAACGTGGCGGTGGTGGCTATATTAGAATTATTAAAGTGAAGTTATTAGACAAAGTAGAAATGCTAGATGCGATGATTCAAATAATTGGAGAGAAAATTTCCCAAAAAGATGCTTATTCAATTATTCAAAAATTATATGAAGATGAAGTTATTACTAAGAGAGAAGCTACCTTAATGCTCTCTGCACTGGAAAAAAATGTTCTGGCTAGTAGTGAAAAAAATGAAAATAGTTTACGAGCAAAGATTTTGATCGCATTTGTGGACAATTTAAGATATGAATAAATGATGGAGGCGTTAAAATGAACGAATTATTTACAGAGAAAGCTAAAATGGTTTTAATTCTAGCACAAGATGAAGCAAAACGTTTTCGTCATCATTCAGTTGGGACAGAACATATCTTATTAGCACTAGTGATTGAACAAGAAGGCATGGCAGGTAAAACACTAAGACAATTTGCCGTTAACGAGCAGGATGTTCGGGAAGAAATTGAACATTTTACTGGATATGGAACAATGGGAAGTATTTCTAAAAATGTCATTTTACCTTACTCTCCTAGAGCTAAACAAGTTATTACTTTTGCAACAGATGAAGCTAGACGTTTAGGAGCACCATTAGTTGGAACGGAACATTTATTATTGGGCTTATTACGCGAAGAAGAAATTTTATCTTCTAAAATATTAAGTAATTTAGATGTAAGTTTAAATAAAACAAGACAGCTGCTACTTAAAAAAATTGGTGTTAGTGATAGCAAAAGTAAGCGTAGTAAGACTACAGCAACTCAATCAGTTGGTGGAACGCCTACGTTAGATTCTTTGGCTCGAGATTTAACTGCGCTAGCCAGAGCTGGAAAAATGGATCCTGTTGTGGGACGTCAAAAGGAAGTACATCGTTTGATTCAAGTGTTGAGTCGGAGAACGAAGAACAATCCTGTCTTGATTGGTGAGCCTGGTGTTGGTAAAACAGCAATAGCAGAAGGTTTGGCACAAAAAATTATTAATGGTGAAGTTCCAAAAGACTTATCTAAAAAACGATTAATGATGTTAGATATGGGATCGATGGTTGCGGGAACTAAATACCGTGGTGAATTTGAAGACCGCATGAAAAAAGTTATTGAAGAAATTTATCAAGACGGTGAAGTGATTCTCTTTATCGATGAGTTGCATACCTTAATCGGGGCTGGTGGAGCAGAAGGAGCAATTGACGCTTCGAATATTTTAAAACCCGCTCTTGCAAGGGGAGAATTACAAACGATTGGTGCAACGACTTTGGATGAATACCAAAAGTATATTGAAAAAGATGCTGCTTTAGAACGTCGTTTCGCACCTATTCAAGTAGACGAACCAACGGCTGAAGAAGCAGAGGAAATTTTACTTGGTTTGAGATCTCGTTATGAAGAGCATCATGGTGTAGAAATTACGGATGAAGCAATCCATTCTGCGATTCAATTTTCAATGCGTTATATCACATCAAGACAGTTGCCAGATAAAGCGATTGATTTGATTGATGAATCGGCTGCCAAAGTTCGTTTAGATGTTTCAGATAAACCTACGCCAGTAGCAGTAGCAATTGCTGAATTGGATGCATTAGTGGCTGAGAAAGAAGAAGCCATTCAAACGCAAGATTTTGAAAGTGCTGCTAAAATTAGATCAAAAGAGATGCGTCAAAAGAAAAAAATTGAAAACTTAATTATCAAAGAAGGGAAACAGACAACTTCTTCTAAATTACAAGTAACACCAATTGATGTGGCAGAGGTCGTTTCATTGTGGACAGGGATCCCAGTTCAACAAATGGAACAAAAAGAAAGTGACCGTTTACTAAATTTGGAAAAAGTATTGCACAGCCGAGTTGTAGGTCAAAAAGAAGCGGTTAGTGCTGTTTCAAGAGCTATGAGACGCGCTAGAAGTGGTTTGAAAGATCCAAATAGACCAATAGGTTCATTTATGTTCTTAGGCCCTACAGGTGTCGGGAAGACGGAATTAGCGAAAGCTTTGAGTGAAGCTATGTTTGGGAGTGAGGAAGCACTCATTCGCGTGGATATGTCTGAGTATATGGAAAAATACAGTACAAGTCGTTTAATTGGTTCACCACCAGGATATGTCGGTTACGATGAAGGCGGACAATTAACAGAAAAAATTCGCCAAAAACCCTATTCTGTTATTTTGTTAGATGAGGTAGAAAAAGCACATCCGGATGTCTTTAATATTTTGTTACAAGTTTTAGATGATGGTCATTTAACAGATTCCAAAGGACGTAAGGTGGACTTTAAAAATACCATTATGATTATGACTTCAAACTTAGGTGCTACAGCTTTAAGAGATGAAAAATCAGTTGGGTTTAGTACAAAGGATAAGAAGAAAGATCATAAAGCAATGGAAAAACGAATTTTAGAAGAATTGAAAAATACGTTTAGACCTGAATTTATCAACCGAATTGATGAAACGATTGTCTTCCATTCATTAGAAAAAGACGAATTAACGGAAATTGTGAAACTAATGGGCAATACGATTATCAAACGTCTAAAAGAGTTAGACATTCATGTGAAAATCACACCTGCAGCCAATGAAGTGATTGCTAAGGCAGGTTTTGATCCAGAATATGGAGCACGACCACTAAGAAGAGCCTTGCAAAAAGAAGTTGAAGATCGTCTAAGTGAAGAATTATTAAACGGTACGGTTAAAATTGGAGACGAAGTAACAATTGGTGCGGTTAAAGGGAAAATTCGGATTCAAGTCAAAGAACCAAAAATCAAAAAAATAAAAGCTGTTTCAAAATAAGGCTTTCATTAGTTAAAAGTAAGGATCTATGTTAAAATTATACTAAATATCAATCTAAGAAAAGGGACGTGAAAGAATATGAAAAATTCAACTAAAGGTTTATTAATAGGCTTAGGCGCAACAGTAGTAGTAGGAACCATTATTGTTTCTTCTTCAGAAAAAGCACTCCAAAAGATTGAAAGTTACATGAATCGTAAACGCGCTAAAGACTTTATCAAAGAAAAATTAAACGGCAATGACGATGCGTTATCTGTTGTGGACCAATTATCAGATGAAGAAATCTCAAATCTGTTAAAAATTGTAGACAAGATTGGAAATCTTAAAGGTAAAATCAACGTTTATGGCGATAATGTAAAAGATATGGCTGAAGATTTTAAACACACGTTACATGGTTACACTGAAACAGTCAAAGAAAAATTCGATAAATAAACAATAAAATCCCCATTCGTTCATTAGATGAACGAATGGGGATTTTTAGTTAAATAAGAACAAGTAAGTAACACAAGGTTAAATCATTTCGATCCTTTAAAGAAAATGAGGTTGCCTCTAAAAAACGATCAATTCGATATTGTAAAGTGTTCCGATGAATGTATAATTTTTTTGCTGCTAATGAAAGATTTCCTTGTGTTTCCCAAAGAATTTGGACAAGTTCTTGCCAATCGACTTGTTCGGAAAGACTGTCTTTCAAGTTTTTCATCAAAAAACTTTTTTCGGTAGATGTTTTTGTGTAGTAAGCAAGAGCAATTTGGGGAAGAGACAGAACAGGATTTTTTGTGGTCTGTTGTTGTTGATTAAAAATGGACTGCTCTTCGTGAAATAACTTTGGGAAATCAGTTGTTAATTGCCAGAAATGGCCGATATAACAAAATACTTTTATCGAAAAATCATCTTCCAAAGCTTGAATAACGCCGCTTAGTTCTTCCAGTGTAAAGTCGTTTTTTGTTTCTTCTTGAATAAGAATCCCAGTAGTCGGATTGATAAAAAAATAATCCTCACAGGCAGGAAAAACTTGTGAAAAAGTTTCTAGCCACATAAACTGATTCTCTGAATCAAGTGGGTGAGAGAGGGTAAATTGAATCACGCGATAATTGCCTTTTTTAGTTGACGGCAGCGGCTTAGCTTGCCATAGAAATTGGTACCAAATCGAATGACTTAAGGCCTTTTTTGTTTCTTTTTTTATTGGGAAAAGAGCTTGTAATAATTGAATTTCAGATAGCTTAAGTTCATTAGTTGAGATTTTAATCCATTGAGTATGATAGGGTAGACACAGAATCCCACTCTCATTACTGGGAGTTTCAACTAGGGTTGCATTTGGATAAAGGGTTTGTAAACGTTCAAAATCCAAGGGGAAAACTCCTTTCGAATCAACTTGTAATTGCTTACATTAGTATAACACAATTTTAAAATGAACTTAATAAAATCCCACAGATTAGAAAAATTAGATATAGAAAATAAGCGAACTATGATAGGATATAGAAAACGAACAAAGGAATTGGCAGATGTATACACAAGAAGAAAAAGAATTTTTTATGAAGGAAGCAATAAAAGAAGCACAAAAGGCTGGCGATAAATTAGAAGTTCCTATTGGGGCTGTTGTGGTTTTAGATGGCAAAGTGATTGCTCGTGGTCACAATATGCGAGAAGAGACCAATGATGCTACGACTCATGCTGAAATGATTGCGATTCGCCAGGCAAATCACCTTTTAGACAGTTGGCGTTTAGAAGAAGCAAGCTTATTTGTAACGCTAGAACCTTGTCCAATGTGTAGTGGAGCAATGATTATGTCACGAGTTAAAGAGGTTTATTATGGTGCGGAAGATCCTAAGGGGGAACGGCAGGGACGCTTTATAATTTGCTGACAGACGAGCGCTTTAATCACCAAGTGGCAGTTGAATCAGGTATTTTAGCAGAAGAGTGTGGTCAATTGTTAAGTGAGTTTTTTAAAGCCCTGCGACAACGAAAAAAAGAAGAGAAGCTTGCAAGAAAAAGTGCGGAGCAAAATAAGTTAATTTAACTTTATTGATACAATTTCTAAAAAAAGCTAGCTTTTAGGGGAAAGATAAGGTAAAATAAAGATTGCCGAAAGGCCTTATAGCAATGGTGAACTTATGAATCGTGTCAGATCTGGAAGGAAGCAGCACTAAGTATGCTTCGCCATGTGCTGTAAGTACATAGTGAGAAACTCTTAATACAATTTGTATTGAGAGTTTTTTTTCACGCTTAAGAAAATGATGGGAGATTTTACCAAATTTTTAGTTTAAATGAATGAAATCCTATCTTTTTTAACGTATAATAGAAATTAGTAAATCTTCGGTTCAGAAAGAGGGAAATAGATGAGTTATCAAGCACTTTATCGGGTTTGGCGTCCCCAAAGATTTCAAGATATTGCTGGACAATTAGCGATTACTCAAACACTGCGTAATGCATTGATACAACATAAAACAAGTCATGCTTATCTATTTACAGGTCCAAGAGGAACGGGTAAGACGAGTGCTGCCAAGATTTTTGCAAAAGCAATTAACTGTCATCATATTGTTGACGGTGAACCATGTAATACCTGTGAAACTTGTATGGCGATTACGAAAGGTCAATTAAATGATGTCATTGAAATTGATGCGGCGAGTAACAATGGCGTCGAGGAAATTCGTGATATTCGAGATAAGGCCAAATATGCACCAACAAGTGCTGATTATAAAGTATACATTATTGATGAGGTTCATATGCTTTCAACAGGTGCGTTTAATGCCTTATTGAAAACACTAGAAGAGCCACCAAAGAATGTTATTTTATTTTAGCAACAACCGAACCTCATAAAATTCCGTTAACCATTATTTCGAGGACGCAGCGCTTTGATTTTAAGCGTATTTCAGTGAAAGATATATGCGGAAGAATGGCTTATATTTTGGAGCAAGAAAAAATTGGATTTGAGGAAAGTGCCTTGCCTGTTATTGCGCGCTCAGCGGAAGGCGGAATGCGTGATGCATTAAGCATTTTAGACCAGGTAATCTCCTATGGTGAGACGGAAGTAACGTTGGAAAATGCAATGAGTGTCACTGGAAGCCTCACGCAAGAATTGTTATTAACTTATTTTGAGGCCATTTTAACAAATGATACTGAAAAAGGATTGGCAATTTTACAAGGTATTTTAGCTGAAGGCAAAGATTCTGCACGTTTTGTCGAAGATTTGATTTATTCAGTCGTGATTTATTGGTGTATCAACAAGCGCCACAAATGATTGATTTACTAGAAGAGGCGAGTGCAGATACGACGTTCAAGGAATTAAGCGGGAAGATTCCGGCGAGTATTTTATATCAAATGATTACAATTTTAAATGACTCTCAAACAGAAATGCGCTTTACGAATCACCCAGATATTTATTTGGAAGTGGCAACAGTTAAAATGACACAGTTGCGAGTGAATGTGGCGCCTAAGATGGAATCTATTCAGCCAGCACCTCAGGAAATACCTGAAACAAAAGAAGCGAGTGGAAATGTAGGGCATTTAGAAGCTGAAATCAACGAATTAAAAAAACAGCTTTTAGAACTAAAAGAGAATGGAATCGTTGCAAGTGGAGCTGCAAAAAAACCACAACAACGAGTTACCAAAAAAACTGGGAACAATCAATTTAAACCAAATACAACAGGGATCTATCAAGTTCTAAAAGAAGCGACAAAAGACAATTTATTGCAATTAAAAGAACTGTGGCCTGATTTATTAAATATGCTTTCAGTGACGCAACGAGCGGTGATGAAAGCCTCAACACCTGTTGCAGCAAGTCCAACAGGCTTGATTGTTTCTTTTGAATATGATATTTTATGTCAGAAAGCAACCGATGATCAAGAATTAATGGAAGCAGTTAGTGAAGACATGCGCCGATTAATCGGACATACCCCAAGAATGATTTGTGTGCCAAGCGATCAATGGCCAACGATTCGTAGCGAGTATTTGAGTCAAAATAAATCAAAACCAACGGAACAACCAAAAGAAGCACACGGGGGGTTCACCGAAACCTACTTCTGAAGCGATGAACCAACAACTCGTTCAGGAACCACCAGCGCTAACGCCAACATTTGACGGTCTTGATGACCTCGTGGCACCTCCAATTGCAGACGATCAAAATACAGTCGTCACTGAAGCACTTGAGTTATTTGGAGAAGAAATGGTTGAAGTGTTGAATGATTAAGATTTTTAACTAATTTAGTTTAAATAAAAAGCGAACCAATGAAAGGAAGTAGACAACATGCGTGGAATGGGAAATATGCAAGGTATGATGAAACAAATGCAAAAAATGCAAAAAGAAATGGGATCAGCTCAAGAGGCTTTAAACCAAAAAGAATTTACCGGGGTAGCTTAGTGGTGATTTGGTATCCATCGTGATGACAGGTGACAAGAAAGTGAAAGACGTTGTTATCAAGCCAGAAGCGGTAGATCCAGATGATATTGAAATGTTGCAAGATTTAATTTTAATGGCAACAAACGATGTATTTAGCAAAAATTGAAGTTGAAACACAATCAACAATGGGGAAATTTACTAAAGGAATCCCAGGTTTATAAATCAACGATAAAAAAAGTGGGGCGTTTGAAGCGTCCCACTTTTTTAAAACAGTGAGGATGAGCAGAATGCATTACCCAGAACCAATTTCAAAATTAATTGATAGCTACATGAAATTGCCGGAATTGGTGCATAAAACAGCTGCCAGATTAGCGTTTTTTACAATTGATATGAAGGAAGAAGACGTGACGGATTTTGCTAAAGCGTTGATTAGTGCAAAAAGAGATTTGCATTATTGTTCGATTTGCGGAAATATCACGGAAGGCGATCCATGTGAAATATGCCAAGACACAACGAGAGATCGTAGCATTGTTTTAGTAGTGGAAGACCCTAAAGATGTGATTTCAATGGAAAAAA